>NZ_JBCEYV010000027.1:0-208 GCF_050445615.1 Bacillus mexicanus | reverse complement strand
ACAACGCATAGGACGTGCTAACACATGCGTTACCACAGGATGTGGTGCATGTAGCAGGTGATCCTATATTCGAAGGAATGATCCTTCAAAACTAAACAAGACAGGGAACGTTCTGTTTATAAGACCCGAGGTCTTATATTCCGTATATATCCTTAGAAAGGAGGTGATCCAGCCGCACCTTCCGATACGGCTACCTTGTTACGACTTC
>NZ_JBCEYV010000026.1:0-208 GCF_050445615.1 Bacillus mexicanus | reverse complement strand
ACCACCGACCTCACGCTTATCAGGCGTGCGCTCTAACCAGCTGAGCTACAGGCCCATCTTAACTTATTTAAGGAACAAAGTTCCTTCAAAACTAAACAAGACAGGGAACGTTCTGTTTATAAGACCCAAGGTCTTATATTCCGTATATATCCTTAGAAAGGAGGTGATCCAGCCGCACCTTCCGATACGGCTACCTTGTTACGACTTC
>NZ_JBCEYV010000025.1:0-208 GCF_050445615.1 Bacillus mexicanus | reverse complement strand
GAAGTCGTAACAAGGTAGCCGTATCGGAAGGTGCGGCTGGATCACCTCCTTTCTAAGGATATATACGGAATATAAGACCTTGGGTCTTATAAACAGAACGTTCCCTGTCTTGTTTAGTTTTGAAGGATCATTCCTTCGAATATAGGATCACCTGCTACATGCACCACATCCTGTGGTAACGCATGTGTTAGCACGTCCTATGCGTTGT
>NZ_JBCEYV010000024.1:0-249 GCF_050445615.1 Bacillus mexicanus | reverse complement strand
GATCAGGTTGATAGGTCTGAGGTGGAAGTGTGGCGACACATGGAGCTGACAGATACTAATCGATCGAGGACTTAACCACATTTGAATGATGTTACATCTGTTATCTAGTTTTGAGAGAACATCTCTCTAGGCGGAAAAGCAAGGAAACTCCGCTAAGGGCTCTCACATCCTGTGAGAAACGCCCAGTACCTTCATCCTGAAGGCATTTGTTTGGTGGCGATAGCGAAGAGGTCACACCCGTTCCCATGC
>NZ_JBCEYV010000023.1:0-251 GCF_050445615.1 Bacillus mexicanus | reverse complement strand
ATAAAGTTGCTTTAACAAAGCGAACAAACAAAATGATCTTTGAAAACTAAACAAGACAAAACGTACCTGTTAATTCAGATTTAAAAAAATCGCACAGTGATGTGCGTAGTCAGGGGCCTGCACATTGCAGGTCATGCAGATGTTCTCACAGGATGTGATGAACTTAATCTGCGCTCCATTACTTCATGGAGAGTTTGATCCTGGCTCAGGACGAACGCTGGCGGCGTGCCTAATACATGCAAGTCGAGCGG
>NZ_JBCEYV010000022.1:0-251 GCF_050445615.1 Bacillus mexicanus | reverse complement strand
GGGTCTTATAAACAGAACGTTCCCTGTCTTGTTTAGTTTTGAAGGATCATTCCTTCGAATATAGGATCACCTGCTACATGCACCACATCCTGTGGTAACGCATGTGTTAGCACGTCCTATGCGTTGTTCTTTGAAAACTAGATAACAGTAGACATCACATTCAATTAGTAACACAAGATATCACATAGTGATTCTTTTTAACGGTTAAGTTAGAAAGGGCGCACGGTGGATGCCTTGGCACTAGGAGCCGA
>NZ_JBCEYV010000021.1:0-255 GCF_050445615.1 Bacillus mexicanus | reverse complement strand
CCCCCCCCCCCCCCCCCCCCCCCCCCCCCCCCCCCCCCCCCCCCCCCCCCCCNCCCCCCCCCCCCCCCCCCCCCCCCCCCCCCCCCCCCCCCCCCCCCCCCCCCCCCCCCCCCCCCCCCCCCCCCCCCCCCCCCCCCCCCCCCCCCCCCCCCCCCCCCCCCCCCCCCCCCCCCCCCCCCCCCCCCCCCCCCCCCCCCCCCCCCCCCCCCCCCCCCCCCCCCCCCCCCCCCCCCCCCCCCCCCCCCCCCCCCCCCC
>NZ_JBCEYV010000020.1:0-255 GCF_050445615.1 Bacillus mexicanus | reverse complement strand
AAACGGGAACAGCCCAAACCAAGAGGCTTGCCTCTTGGGGTTGTAGGACACTCTATACGGAGTTACAAAAGAACGAGGTAGATGAAGAGGTCTGGAAAGGCCCGCCATAGGAGGTAACAGCCCTGTAGTCAAAACTTCGTTCTCTCCAGAGTGGATCCTGAGTACGGCGGAACACGTGAAATTCCGTCGGAATCCGGGAGGACCATCTCCCAAGGCTAAATACTCCCTAGTGACCGATAGTGAACCAGTACCGTG